>NZ_JAQOSO010000095.1 GCF_030068505.1 Roseofilum capinflatum BLCC-M114 | reverse complement strand
TTCCGTGGATGGTGCGTTATGCGGAAATATGATTGATTTGTAACCATTGACATTTCTGACCGCATAACACACCCTACCTATGATGGTATCGCCCCGGTAGGGTGTGTTGCGGCATCGATAAATCATGGGTTTTCACGAAAATATTAACCTGGCCGCAACGCACCGTCCCCACCAACAAATTCCATCAATAAATATGTGAATTTAACCCAACATTGAATTCGGGGTTCCGTGGATGGTGCGTTATGCGGAAATATGATTGATTTGTAACCATTGACATTTCTGACCGCATAACACACCCTACCTATGATGGTATCGCCCCGGTAGGGTGTGTTGCGGCATCGATAAATCATGGGTTTTCACGAAAATATTAACCTGGCCGCAACGCACCGTCCCCACCAACAAATTCCATCAATAAATATGTGAATTTAACCCAACATTGAATTCGGGGTTCCGTGGATGGTGTCGCCCCCGGTAGGGTGTGTTGCGGCATCGATAAATCATGGGTTTTCACGAAAAATATTGACCTAGCCGCAACGCACCACCCCCACCAACAAACCCCATCAATAAATATTGGTTTTACACAGAAAAAATCGACCCAGAAAAACGTATCATTTCTGGGGGTTTGTGAAATTTGGATGATGCGATGATGATATTATGAATGACCGTGATGGTGGGAATGTGGAGGCGGTGCGTTACGGCGATTTCCATTTTCTGGTGGCGCACGAAGGTTTATTGTCGCCGTAATGCACCCTACCTAACTTTAGGTTCTGCTGAATTTTCTGATGCAAGTGAGCCAAGCTTGGTTAGAATTCCACCGCCGATTTTTGCAACAGTAAAAAAGGTTTTCCATCCCCATGCGATCATCATAATGTTTCTCCTTTCTAATAAATTAAAGAATTGAATTTAGTTTACCACTTTTCTGTTCTCTCCAGAACAGACTCCGGACATTCAACCGTTCCTGTAGCAATAACTTCCTCAGTATTACCCGCCCATTTAATACTTTCAACACCCACAGCAGCACAAGAACGTTTGCGGATAAGGGGGAGTTTTCTGGCATTTGCCCGTATCCAGCAAATGCCACTTTCCCCTACGAGATATTGCGGGCGTTCAAACAGTTAGGCTTTGGCCTTTTTTCTGCTTCCTAACATAAAACCGCCCAGTGCGATAAAACCTACTATTAGGCTAGGCTCTGGGACAGAGACCATCTCCGTCGCCACGCTTTCGGTCTCTATCACTTGAGGAAGATCTGCTGGCTCGGGGCTTGGCAGCTCCGCTGCCACGCTTTCGGTCCCTATCACTTGAGGAAGATCTGCTGGCTCGGGGCTTGGCAGCTCCGCTGCCGCCACAACTGGATCGAAGACGACCGAGTTGTCGTATTCATTCAAATTGTCACCCAATTCCGAGATTCCCAAGACTCCATCGTGGAACAACGAAAACCGATCGTTTGAAACATCCACCCAAAAATCCATCCTAGATAAATCAAACAATAAGACATCCAAATCAGTAGATCCTCCTCCTAGATCCTCTAATCCCACAAGCTCAAAGGATTGGACTTCACCAGCTTGGAAGTTAATCCATCCGTTCTCGTCAAAGTCCTCACCCACAAAGGAAAATACTACATCATTATTAGGATACAAATCATCCCAGGTAATTTCGTAGGACACAGGAGCAGCAACAGATTTGAGAGGAGAGGCGATCGCCATTGTCATTCCCAAAGCCAAAGCAGCACACAATTTTTGAGCATTCCTAACCAACATTATTTCTGACCTCATCAACAATTTTGAACAATTCAACAAAAAGTAGGATTGACTCGATCGCTCCTTCTATTAATAAGACAGTTTTGGGTGGCAGTTTGTGAACTTTTCTGCCTCAAAATAGAGAAAATTTCTTTCTTAAGGAGGACGACAGGGACATTTTCCCGATAACAGGGCGATTTTTTCCGTAGGTAAGCTGCTGGGAACCGGAACCCAAGGCCCCCAGAAAGGCAGAGAAAGAAGCTGGGTTTTACCAAATACCGATCGCCCCTTACCGATTAGCCTTTTTTTCCCGCGTCCAATCTGGCCTGACGCAAAATAGCACCAGACCCATCTCCCGGGCAATTGAAATTGATATCTATTCTTAATCCGAAGCGATAACCTTGCATTAGCCAAGATAGCCCCGACTGCCTGGGGTCGAGGAACCAAGGCCAACCTACTCGATCGGAATTTAGATTTGAGCCAGGGTTCGGGACTTACGCATAAAGAACCAAGTTTGGGCCATTGAGATTGCTCTCCCCTCGGCAACGACAGAAATGGCCGTTGGAGTTCTTCTTTTGGCCTCAGTTCTGCTGGATTAACCCTTGCTGGGTTCTGCTTCGCTTGACCCAACCTACGAGGGGCTTTTGCTGGGTTCCGTTTCGCTTCACCCAACCTACGAGGGGCTTTTGTTGGGTTCCGTTTCGCTTCACCCAACCTACTAGAGACCGGTTCCGCCACCGACAACTCATCCGCACTCGTCCCTTCCACATCCGCTGCCAACGAAGAACTAGAGTCCTCTGCCACTCCGTCATACTCGTTCCATCGCTCTCGCAAAATGGCCCTGGCATTAGAAACCCGCTTGCGGGCCGTACCCTGAGAAATGCCCAACTGTTCCGCTATCTCCTTGTAAGACAGCTCCTCCTTCCAGTAGAGAAAAAAAGTCTCCCGCAACTTGGGAGATAAATTATTTACCTCTCCCTCAAAAAAAAATTCGAGATCTTGCCGCGTAGCGGCAAGATCTGGTTCTTCTTCCTGGCTAACCCATAGCTCTTCCTTAGCTTCACAGGAAAATAGGCGATCGCGCTTTTTAAGCAGGTTCGTGCAAAGATTATTCACCAATCTGACCAACCACCCCTTCACATTATCAATAGGTTTGCTGCTGGTTCGCCAAGCCTCCCTAGCCCTAAGCATAGCCATACTCAGAGCATCTTCAGCCTCCGTTTGGTTCCCTTCCATCCGTCGGAGACAGCAACCGTAGAGATAATCTCGATACTGTTGCCACTCCCGCCAAAACACCGAATCAATACCTATAGTTCTTTTATGCCTACCTAGCATCTTTGTAACTCCTCGTCTCCTTTCGGATAGCAAAAATTAAGCTAGACACCGTGTTGTTAACTTTTTCTATCAAAGTGGGGGTGGTGCGTTGCGGCTAGGTTAATATTTTCGTCAAAACCCATGATTTATTGATGCCGCAACACACCCTACCGGGGCGACATCATCATAGGTAGGGTGTGTTATGCGGCCAGAAAATGCGAATGGTTACAAATCAATGATATTTCCGCATAACGCACCGTCTGAATTATTGGTTAAATTCACATATTTATTAATGGGGTTTGTTGGTGGGGGTGGTGCGTTGCGGCAAGGTCAATATTTTTCGTGAAAACCGATGATTTATCGATGCCGCAACACACCCTACCGGGGGCGACATCATCATAGGTAGGGTGTGTTATGCGGCCAGAAAATTTTAATGTTTACAAATCAATGATATTTCCGCATAACGCACCATCCACAGAACCCCGAATTCAATTTTGGGTTAAATTCACATATTTATTAATGGGATTTGTTGGTGGGGGCGACACCATGATAGGTAGGGTGTGTTATGCGGCCAGAAAATGCGAATGGTTACAAATCAATGATATTTCCGCATAACGCACCGTCTGAATTATTGGTTAAATTCACATATTTATTAATGGGGTTTGTTGGTGGGGGTGGTGCGTTGCGGCAAGGTCAATATTTTTCGTGAAAACCGATGATTTATCGATGCCGCAACACACCCTACCGGGGGCGACATCATCATAGGTAGGGTGTGTTATGCGGCCAGAAAATGTCAATGGTTACAAATCAATCATATTTCCGCATAACGCACCGTCTGAATTATTAGTTAAATTCTCAGAGAGCAGTCTAAAATGTACCTCTTCCTCAATGCCCAAAGATACCCGCACCCTAGTTAACAGCTCCAAAGACTGCTCAGAATTGGTCATCTTCTGTTCTAACATTTCCCGTAAAATCCCCTGATAAACCTGCACCTTCGACTCCTGACTAAATCCGGGTAAAACTTTAGCCAAAACATACACTTCTTGGGCTTTCAAATCTTCCAGGGAACGTCCTTCCAGAAATTCAGGAAAATTAATCTTCAATTTACTCAGTTGGCGACGTAAACTACTCGCGACACTTTCCTTATGGTAGAGGCTTAAGGAACGATTCCAAGTTCGGTATAACCACCCGGCGCTTAACAGGGGAACGAGAGCTTGAAGACCCCATTCAACGTATTCCGGCAATAACTCTAAAGTCGAATGGGTTCCCACGGCAAATAGAAAGTTAAAGGTGACAAAGGTAGCAACAGAAAATACATGATGACGAACTTTTTCTGCTGAAAATTCTCGATCGCGGCGCAGACAATAAGCTTTGTAGGCTTTTTCGAGGCGGCATAAGATGGCATAACTTGCTAAAGCGAAGACTGCGAAGGTCAGAGGAACGGCAATTAATCGGGGAATGGGAATGGCTAGATTAAATAGGTAAAAGCCGGGAGTAAATAGTCTTTGCACTTGCTCCGGATCGTGAGTCCAAGATCCAGAGTAAAAGTAGTCTAAATCTCCAGCATAGAAAATGTAATACAAGTAAAATGCAACCACTAATCCTACATAGCCATAATGGAAAAACTTGCGCTCTGAATCTTTTAAGGAGTCCCAATAACTGCGTTCTGCGTCAATGTCGAAACAAGCGGATTTACAGGCGACACAAGCGCTTTTTTCTTTCCCGGTTTCATCCATTGTCCGACACATGGATTGGGTGATTTTAGAGGTGGTTTTTTCATGGGCGGGACTGCCCCATAATGCCCTGGGGCCTGTGTAGAATAATTCAACTGGGCCCATGGGGCAAATGTATTGACACCAGGTTTTACCCGCGAATAAATAGCCGACAAGGATACTGGCTAAGATGGTGGCACTCAGAAAAGCGGCTAACAGCAGACGATGGGAGTCTAAAAATAACATTCTCAGGCATAAACCGACAAAGAGAAACCCAAGTTGAAACAGGAGATGATGGCGACCGAGCCAAGAGTTGGGGTCAATTTTGACGACTTCTAAACGAATTTTACCGGTGCGAGGATTGGTGGTTTGTTTTTGCCGTTGAATTCCCCATAAACGCGGCAGTTGAGAAAAGAAGGAGAGGGGGCAAATTCTGCGCCAACTTTCATGACCGAAGAGAAAAACGATACAGATGACTGCACCGATAATGACTCCCCAAAAGAGTCGGGTGGCGATCGCATAGGGACGCTCAATTAAACACTGTCCTTGCACCGTCATCACCTCATGACAGTGTTGCGGATCGAATACCCTCGGATCGAGACGCAGTAAGCTCCAGTGGGTATCGGGATGGGTTAAGAGGGGGGAAATGGGGTCATAGATCAGGGACGCTATTAACAGCAACCAGGCGATCGCCAGCAGCGATCGCACCCTTCTCATCTGTTTCTCAGGAACATTCTGTAACATCGTCAGTACCTCCTTGAACTTGTCTCCATCCTAGGAAACACAGCTAGAGGATGACCTGACTCTAAACACCCAAATCCACCTCACACTAGCACTAATCCTCCCTTCACAAAAGGACTAGAGCGGTCTAGTTCCAAAGGACTAGGCGATCGGTTATCGGGACTTAAACAAGAAAAATGTTCAAAGATACGGGACATCGTAAAAGTAATTATGAATGGTGCGTTATGCGGAAATATGATTGATTTGTCACCATTCACATTTTCTGTCCGCATAACACACCCTACTCCTTGCTTGGCCATAACCCAGATTTAACCCCACTGGATATTATTAAAAAAATCCTGAATTTTTAGCCAATTCCTCCATTCTATGGTAATCCTGAGAACAAGCGTTTCTATTAATGAATGCTTAAAAGAAGATTAAATCTAAAGAGGCAGAAAATGTGTTTAGCAGTACCCGGAAAAATTATTAGCATCGCTGGTGACGATCCCCTGACAAAAATGGGTCGGGTTAGCTTTGGCGGAGTGATCAAAGAAGTCAGTTTAGCCTATGTTCCCGAAGCCCAGATCGATGACTATGTATTGGTTCACGTCGGTTTTGCCCTGTCCATTGTCGATCAAAAAGAAGCCCAACAAACCCTATCTGATTTACAACAAATTAATACATTCAGTTAAATAAGATTAAGAACCTAGTCCAAACGGTAGGAAGGTATTAGATGATCAGAAAAGAATTGACTGGACTAGGAACCCAACAAAGCACCCAAAAATAATCTCTGCACGATCCTAGAGTTAGCCCAATTGAACCTCTCAGGGGAGTGCAAGTTTTGACCCCCATCAATAAAGTCGAGAAAAACAATAGGATGGTTGTTTTAACTCTCGAATTAGACCCCCAACCTAGGGAAAAAGGTCAACAGCCCTGAGCTGTGTCCATTCATCTTCAATCGTAGACCGAAAGGACTTTCTTACCTATGAATACCAAAAACTATGCAACACTAGACGGCAACGAGGCAGTGGCCCGTGTTGCGTACAAACTCAACGAAGTCATTGCCATTTATCCCATTACTCCTTCCTCTCCCATGGGAGAATGGGCTGATGCCTGGATGTCGGAGGGGCGGCCTAACCTATGGGGAACCGTACCCTCAGTTGTAGAAATGCAGAGTGAAGGAGGAGCCGCAGGAGCAGTCCACGGATCGCTACAGGGGGGGTCTTTAACCACGACCTTTACCGCATCTCAGGGTCTGTTGCTGATGATCCCCAACCTCTACAAGATTGCTGGGGAACTGACATCAGCCGTATTGCATGTAGCGGCTCGCTCGGTTGCGGCTCAAGCTCTGTCCATTTTCGGGGATCATTCCGATGTAATGGCTACCCGCGCCACCGGTTGCGCTCTGCTCTGTTCGGCATCGATACAAGAAGCTCATGATTTAGCGCTGGTGGCTCAAGCGGCTTCCCTGAAGTCCAGAGTGCCGTTTATCCACTTCTTCGACGGGTTCCGGACTTCCCATGAAGTGCAAAAGATCGAACTGCTAGAGGAGAGTGTCCTGCGGGCAATCATTGACGATCGCACCGTCTTTGACCACCGATCGCGCGGCCTAACCCCCGATCGCCCCGCCCTGCGCGGAACCGCCCAAAATCCCGATGTCTTCTTCCAAGCCAGAGAAAGCGTCAACCCCTTCTATGATGTCTGTGCCGAAGAAGTCCAAAAAGCCATGGATCAGTTCGCCGAACTAACCGGACGCAGATATCAACCCTACCAATATCACGGCGCACCGGATGCCGAGCGCGTGGTAATTCTCATGGGTTCCGGCTGTGAAACCGCCCATGAAACCATTGATTATCTCGTGGCTCAAGGGGAAAAAGTGGGCGTGCTAAAAGTTCGCATGTATCGCCCCTGGGATGCCAGTAAGTTTATTGGCGCTCTTCCAGAAACCGTTAAGGCGATCGCCGTTTTAGACCGCACCAAAGAACCCGGCGCATCCGGCGAACCCCTCTATCTAGATGTGATTACCGCCTTCCACGAAACCGATCGCCCCGCACCTAAAATTGTCGGCGGACGCTATGGCTTATCTTCCAAAGAATTTAACCCCGCCATGGTCAAGAGCGTCCTAGACAACCTCAGCGCCCAAACACCGAAAAATCACTTTACGGTCGGTATTAACGACGACTTAACCAACACCTCCCTAGAGTACGATCCCAACTTCTCCGTTGAACCCGATAGCGTCGTCCGGGCCATGTTCTATGGCTTAGGTTCCGATGGTACAGTTGGAGCGAATAAAAACTCGATTAAGATTATCGGCGACGATACCGACAACTACGCCCAAGGTTACTTTGTTTACGACTCCAAGAAATCCGGCGCGGTAACCGTCTCTCACCTGCGGTTTGGCCCCAATCAGATTCGCAGCACCTATCTGATCACCCAAGCCAACTTTGTCGGCTGTCACCAATGGACATTCCTGGAAAAACTCCAGGTCTTAGGATCGGCAGCTCCCGGCGCAGTCTTCCTCCTCAACAGCCCCTACGGCCCAGAAGAGGTATGGGATAAACTGCCCTTGGAAATCCAAGAAGTGATTGTACGCCAAGGTCTGAAGTTCTATGTGATCGATGCCAACCAGGTGGCACGGGACACCGGTATGGGGAATCGGATCAACACCATTATGCAGACCTGTTTCTTCGCCTTAGCGGGAATTTTACCCAGGGATGAGGCGATCGCCCAAATTAAGAAGGCGATCGAGAAAACCTACGGTAAGAAAGGGGCAGAAATTGTCAAACTCAACATCAAAGCCGTCGATCAAACCCTCGATAACCTCTATGAGGTCAACGTCGGACAAGCCAATAGCAGCCTGCATATTATGCCCTCCGTTGGCGATGCGGCTCCCGAATTCGTGCGCGAAGTCGAAGGCATAATGCTGGCACGGCAAGGGGATAGCCTACCCGTAAGCAAGCTCCCCTGTGATGGAACCTATCCCACCGGAACCTCGAAATGGGAAAAACGGAACGTCGCCCAAGAAATTCCTGTTTGGGACCCGGACGTTTGCGTGCAATGTGGTAAATGTATTGCCGTTTGTCCCCACGCTACCATTCGCGGTAAAGCCTACGATCCCAGTGCGTTAGGCAATGCGCCAGAAAGCTTCAAGTCCATCGATGTCAAAGATAAGGCCTTTTCTGGACAAAAATTCACCATTCAAGTGGCTCCCGAAGACTGTACCGGATGCGGCGTTTGTGTGGATGTCTGCCCGGCTAAGAATAAATCCATGCCCTCGAAACGGGCGATTAACATGGAGGCTCAGATCCCCTTGCGGGAACAAGAGCGCCAAAATTGGGACTTCTTCCTCGGTTTACCGAATCCCGATCGCTCTACATTAAATCTAGAGCGCATTCGTCAGCAGCAATGGCAAGAACCCCTCTTTGAGTTCTCTGGAGCGTGTGCCGGTTGTGGAGAAACCCCCTATATTAAACTGGCGACTCAGTTATTCGGCGATCGCATGGTCATCGCCAACGCCACCGGTTGTTCCTCCATCTATGGCGGTAACTTACCCACCACCCCCTACACCGTCAACAGTGAAGGACGGGGGCCGAGTTGGTCAAATAGCCTGTTTGAAGATAACGCCGAATTTGGCTTAGGCTTCCAGTTGGCGATCTCCAAACATCAGAGCTTTGCCTGCGAACTGGTGCAGAAACTAGCCGGAACCCTAGGGGATAACCTAGTCAGCCAAATCCTCAACAACACTCAAGCCACAGAAGCCGATATTTACGAACAACGGCAATATGTGGCCCAAGTCAAAGAAATCCTCGCTGGGAACACCGACCCCGACGCGCAGCAATTGCTCAGTTTAGCCGACTATTTGGTGAAAAAATCCATCTGGATCGTCGGGGGTGATGGTTGGGCTTATGACATCGGCTACGGCGGTTTAGACCACGTGCTGGCATCCGGCCGCAATGTGAATGTGCTGGTCATGGATACGGAAGTATACTCCAATACGGGTGGGCAATCCTCCAAAGCCACCCCCAGAGGAGCCGTTGCTAAATTTGCGGCTGGTGGTAAACCCGCACCCAAGAAAGACCTAGGTCTGATTGCCATGACCTACGGCAATATCTACGTGGGTTCTGTGGCTCTAGGGGCACGGGATGAACACACCCTGAAAGTCTTCCTAGAAGCCGAAGCCTATGACGGGCCCTCCCTGATTATTGCGTACTCCCACTGTATCGCCCATGGTATTAATATGACCACAGCTATGAGCCATCAGAAAGCCATTGTCGAAAGTGGTCGCTGGTTGCTCTACAGATACGATCCCAGACGGACGGCGGCGGGTGAAAATCCGTTACAGTTGGATTCCAAATCGCCCAAGAAAGGCGTTAAAGACTCCATGTATGCTGAAAACCGGTTCAAGATGTTGACCAAAACCAAACCGGAAGACGCAAAACGCCTGTTGCAAGAAGCCCAACAGGATGTCAACACCCGGTGGGAAATGTATAAATATCTCGCCGAACGGAGCCTGAACTCGGAAGAGTAACTCCCTTGGAGTAGGAGATGGGGAGATGGGGCGAAATTCCCTATTCCCCATTCCCTATTCCCTATTCCCTATTACCCAACCCACGTAATACCATGGATTTAACCACTACTTACTTAGGACTCAATTTGCGATCGCCCATCGTTCCCAGTGCAGCCCTTCCCCTCTCCGAAGATATCGACACCATTAAACGCCTTGAAGATGCCGGTGCTGCTGCCGTTGTCCTCCATTCCCTCTTTGAAGAACAGCTCCTACGGGAAAAATTTGAACTCCATCATCACCTGGAATATGGGACAGAAAGCTTCGCGGAAGCCCTGTCCTATTTCCCCGAACCTGATGAGTTTCACGTCGGCCCAGAATTGTACTTAAAGCACATTCGCCAAGCCAAAGCAGCCGTCAATATTCCCATCATTGGCAGTCTCAACGGCTTCTCCTCCGGGGGATGGGTCGAATATGCCAAATTGATGCAAGATGCAGGCGCAGATGCGATCGAGTTAAACATCTATTATGTGCCCACTGACTTTGAGATGACCGGCGCACAGGTGGAACAAAACTACATTGATACCCTCAGTGAAGTCAAAAAAGAAGTTACTATCCCCGTTGCCCTCAAACTGAGTCCCTTTTTCAGCAACATGGCTAACATGGCTAAACGGTTGAGCGAAACCGGAGCCGATGGCTTAGTGCTGTTTAACCGCTTCCTGCAACCGGATATTAACGCCGAAGATTTAGAAATAGAAGTCGGTTCTGTCCTCAGCAGCACCCATGACTTGCGCTTACCCATGCGTTGGATTGCCATCCTCTATGGTCGCATTAATAACTGTGACCTAGCTGCCACCAGTGGCGTACAACGGGGTCATGATGTGATTAAACTTCTCATGGCTGGCGCATCGGTAACTCAGGTTTGCTCGACTCTATTGCGCCATGGCATTGGCCATATCCAAGTCATGGAAGAGGAAATTAACCATTGGATGGAAGAACATGGTTATGAATCTGTCAAGCAAATGCAGGGTTCCATGTCTCAGCTCCATTGTGAGGATGAATCCGCCTACGAACGGGCCCAATATATGCGGGCGATTACCTCGTATAATCCGACTCATAGTTTAGTCTAGTTGACTAGCCCTCTCCCTTAATCCCTCTCCTGTAAGCGTGGCTGAAGGGAGAGGGATATTCTTTTTTATATTCCACTAGACTCATCTAGACTCATACCGAAATCTCCATAACTGGATGAAAACTGATACCCTCTTTTACAAAGTCTTCCAAGATTTTCCCCAATTCTTCTTTGAAGTCTGTGGACTTCCCCCAACCAGAGCCAACCTCTACACCTTTACCGAATAATTGTTAATTGTTAATTGTTAATTGCTGAAAAGCCAAAACCCTGATTGCACAGGCAAAATCTCAGTTAACTCAACAACAGGTACAACAGAATCTGATTGATTTGATCGAGACTATAATAGTCTATAAGCTACCCACCAAAAGCCGGGAGGAGATTGAAGTGATGTTAGGACTGAGCGAAATTCGACAAACTAAAGTTTACCAAGAAGCCTTAACTGAAGGGCGAGAAGAAGGACGTGAAGAAGGACGTGAAGAAGGGCGAGAAGAGACTCGACAAGAGGTAATTTCCCAGATGGCTCGTTATGGCTTATCTGCTGAAGCGATCGCCGAAATCTTGAGTCTTCCCATGGAAACGGTGACCGAAATCCTAGAGAATTTGGATGGCGATGAGGAATAATGGCGATCGCCTTTACTGTAGTCTAAAATCCTCAACACAAGATCCGATCGCCAAGTCATCGACAGCCTGAAAATGGCGATCGTAGGTGAACAAAGCGAATGCCCTCTCCCTATATCCCTCTCCCAAGGGAGAGGGACTTTTTCCCCCTTCTCCCTTCGACTTCGCTCCCTTCGACTTCGCT
>NZ_JAQOSO010000094.1 GCF_030068505.1 Roseofilum capinflatum BLCC-M114 | reverse complement strand
TGCACGGTTTTGAAGTAGAGGTGGGGTAGGTGACTACCTCATCGACTATAACGAACGGAACGCAGTGGAGTGAAGCAATCTCTGCCATCTCGCTAGTCTTGGCGTTTGGGCTTCGCGGACATGAAAATTGTTAATTGTTAATTGTTAATTGTTAATTGTTAATTGTTCTTGCATCAGCCAAAAGCCAGCAAAGGATTCTGAATCCGGATTGGACTGAATCGCGATAAAATGAATCCCTTGAGACTTCTGTTTTGCTTGTTCAAAACTTTCGCCTTCCTTCAGTAACTGGGGGGTATTCAAGTTAGCTAAAACCCAGCTATCATTGACTCCGGTTTCCAGTAATAATCTGGGTTTCTTAGTCCTATCTTCTCGATTTTCCATCACTTTTAGGCAGGCTAATTCTAGCCCAGACATCCATCCTGCCATGGGAGTCGCACGGGAAGAGAAGAGAATAATACCCGGAATAGGAGTCGTCTCTGACAAGCCAAAGGGACTTAAGGGAAAAGACTCTTCAAAGGCAATATCCCATTCTGGCATCTCAGCAAAAGCTTGGGCTTCTAGGCTAACTAGGGCCCATTTTTGACCGAGGATGGCATCTGGGAGGGGTTGGGCGATCGCCGAGTCATATCGTACAGAAGGCGAAGAGGCTGCCTTCGCATCATAACCGGCTTCTTGGGGATAGACTTCCTTCTCCCGTTGTTGTATCCACTGATATAGGGTCAACGTGCGGCGGCTGGGAGCTGAGGGAATCGCCAAATCCTTACAGGCTTTGACAATCATGTTATTCATTTGTCGGCGAAAGAAGCGAATTTTACTGGGCCGTTGATTGGCTTTATCCATGGCCTCTAAAATCGCATCCTTTAATTCGCCTGAGTTCACTTTATTACTCGCACAATATCGAGAGTAACGGAACAAGCTTTCCGGGTCAGTCGCGATCGATAAGGGCGTTTCACAAATCAGAATTTCCCAAACTTTCTTATTATTCTCATCCAGAATAGGGCGGGAGTAAAAATCGAGTTCCCAAATAGTTTTCATTGAATCAATTAACCGATAAATGTCCAAATTTCGAGCAATTTTGAGTTAAGGGAGAGGACACAACTTAAACCATGCTTGCTCTCTCCCTTGGGCTAAATCTGTAGCTTAGGTATTTTGCAACGATTTAGCTGCCCGTTCCCGACGAGCCGCAGCACTGGCCATCACTTCCTCCATATTTTCTAACAGTTCTCCGGGATAATTTTCCAAAATGCGGGTAGACAAAGAAATCCGTCCTTTTCCTTCATCAATATTAATAATAATCGCCTTAATCGATTGACCAATGGAAAACTGACTGGACAGAGATTCAATATAACTTTGGCTAATTTGCTTAATATGAATGAGTCCGGTGGTATTGCCTAAATCCACAAACAAACCAAAGGGTTTAATATTGGCAATTCGCCCTTCGACCAGTTGACCCACTTCCAACTGACTAAAGGTAGTCGCTTGAGTGGCTAGACGTTCGGAAAGCACCAACTTACGAGTATCGGGGTTAACTTCCAGAAAGGTAACCGTCAGGGTTTCTCCTTTGAGAGCGTTTAGATTATCCCGTCGATTCAGATGCGATCGCGGTATAAAACCCCTAAGTCCCATCACATCCACCGTCACTCCCCCTTTATTGCTCCCCGTGACTCGGACTTGCAGAGCTTGTTGCTCTTCCTGCTTGTCTAAGAGAGTATCCCAAAGGCGTTGAATTTCCAGTTGGCGGCGCGAGAGCGTTACTTGTCCCTCTTCATTTTGTTCGCGAGTAATTAGAAAATCTAATTCCTCATTCAGAGGTAACACCGTAGACAAATCGGTTACCGTTTCCAAGGCTGCCTCTTGTAGGGGGACAAAGGCAGTCGATTTGCCCCCAATTTCAATATAGGCTCCATCTTGAGAATGAACGGCCACCCGACCGCGTACTGTTTGTCCTTTTTGGAAGGTATAGTCATGCTCTTGCAAGGCTTGGGCAAAGTCATCCTGGGAAAAGCCAATGGAAGAGGGAGTTTCAGAAGAGGGTTTAGATTCAGGGTTCATAACTAGGATCTGAGAAATTAAGAGGCCTGAAGTTGGGTGTGAAACAAGTCTTTCACTTTAGCCCAGGCATCAGTAGCAGCTTTTGCATTATAACTAGACCGGCGATCGCAGAAAAAGCCATGATCGGCTCCATCGTATCGGAAAATCTGATGATCCACCTGAGCCTCCCTTAACGTAGCTTCAATTTGCTCAACTTCCTCAGCAGGAATACTAGCATCCTCATTGCCAAAAAAGCAGTGCATGGTTCCCTTAATTTCTGGGGTGCGGGTAACGGTAGGTTCGCCTCCTCCTGGGGTGAGGGTGGCAATTCCCGCGCCATAGAACGAAGCAGTGGCTTTAATCTCCTCTAAGATAGCGGTTAAATAAACCACATGGCCCCCAAAGCAAAATCCGATCGCCCCAAAGCCTCCCGATTTTAGATTGGGTCGCGTTTTCAGATACTCTAAAGTGGCTTGAATATCACTGAGCAGCTCATCGGCTTTGGTTTTCACCTTATATTCGCGCCCGATTTTAATATCCTCTGGGGTATAACCGGCTTCAAAACCGGGAGCCAGACGCTGATAGATTGCCGGAGCAATGGCAATATAACCCTGTTTGGCGATCCGATCCGTTACATCCCGAATATGTTCATTGACCCCAAAAATCTCCTGTACCACCACCACCCCCGGATGGGGGCCGGGTGTGGTGGGTTCAGCCAGATACGCATCGATGAGTAAGTCGCCATTGGGAACTTGTACGGGGGTAGATTGGATGGTTAAATCGGTCATAATTGCTGGAAAACTTGAGGTTGTGTCTTTCCAATTTTAAGGGAAAACCCAGTTTCTCCAATGCCCATTATCTATTCCCTGTTCCCTATTCCCTGTTCCCTATTCCCTGTTCCCTATTCCCTATTCCCTATTCCCTATTCCCTATTCCCTAGCGCGTTCATGTCCGCGAAGCGGAAAGCGCGATACCTATGACCGTGCGTTTCATGTCTGCGATCGCACAAAGCCCTATATACTAGAAATCAATGACATTGTGGGGGTATCTCTGGGGATATGGTCAAATTTCAGATTCAGCCAGATAGTGACATTCCGGCTTCTAATCAGTTATTTAATCAATTACGCTTTGCGATCGCCTCTGGTCAATACCCTCCTGGCTCCCAACTGCCCAGTACACGCGCTTTAGCCATGCAAACCGGTTTGCATCGCAACACCATTAGCAAGGTCTATCGCCAACTGGAAGAAACCGGATTAGTTGAGGCTCAAGCGGGTTCAGGCATTTATGTGCGCCAGCAGGGACAAGGGTTCCTGACTCAGTATAAATCTCAACTTTTACAAACCTATCCCCAAGCTCAGTCGATTGTCCAAAACAGTCTCAATCAGCTCATTCAACAAGGCTGCTCTCTCCATGAAGCGCGGGAACTCTTTTTAACTGAGATTGATTGGCGTTTGCGCTGTAGTGCGAGGGTGTTGGTCACCGCTCCCACCAATGATATCGGGGTAGGACAATTGATGATGGAAGAATTACAAGCAGCCCTGCATATTCCCGTCCAGTTGGTTCCCTTAGAAGAATTAGACGATCTCTTGAATCATACGCGATCGGCGACCGTCGTCACCAGTCGCTATTTTTTTGGCGATGCTGAAAAAATTGCCGCACCCAAATCCGCACGGGTGGTTCCCGTAGAAATTTATGACTATGCCTCAGAAGTCGAGTTAGTCAAAGGCTTACCCAAAGGCACATATTTCGGGGTAGTCAGTCTCTCCCATGGTATTTTACGCGCCGTTGAAGTGATTATCCATAGTTTGCGCGGAGATGATGTATTAGTCATGACAGCCCATCGAGATGACCCCTATAAACTCAATGCCATGGTGAGAACCGTTCAATATATAGTCAGTGACGTTTCCAGTTATGACGCAGTGAAAGCAGCCCTGCAAGCAGCCAGAGAAGATATTATTCGCCCCCCTCGCTTAATTCAAACCGACAGTTATATCGATCAATCCTCTATTAATCGCCTGAAACGAGAACTGGGTTTAGATTAAGTCTTGAGCCTAATAATTCTGTTACTGCTTCTACTGGAATGGGTTTAGAGTAAAAATAACCTTGACCATATTCACAGCTAAATTGTTGCAGCAGTTTATGCTGTTCAATCGTTTCAATCCCTTCCGCCACAATATCCATCCCTAGATTATGGCCTAAATCAATCACTGCTTTAATAATTTCTCGATATTGCGATGAAGCTTTTGATTCCAAATTGGTGAGAAAACTGCGGTCAATTTTTAGGGTATGCACGGGGAAACGATACAGATAGCTCAAGGACGAATAACCTGTGCCAAAATCATCAATACAAAGTCGGATATGACGGGCTTTGAGTTGTTGAAAAATGAGATTAGCGACTTTAGAATTATCCATAATCACACTCTCGGTGATTTCTAGTTTCAGGCATTCCCCCTCAATCTCGGTTTCCTCTAGAATGCGATCGATTTGTTCAATTAAATCTGGTTGGGCGAATTGTTTCACCGACAGATTGACATTCATGGTTAGTGGGGGATAATCGGGGAATTGAAGATTCCAAAGATGCAATTGCTGACAGGCTTGCTCCAGTACCCAAGTGCCTATGGGTAAAATTAACCCCGTTTCTTCAGCAATGGGAATAAATTCAGCCGGAGAAACGAACCCCAATTCGGGATGATGCCACCGCAGAAGCGATTCAAAACCGGTCAGTTGGCCAGTCTGTAATTCGATAATCGGTTGATAGTAAACTTGTAATTGCTGGCGTTCAATGGCTCCTCTAAGGTCAGTTTCGAGTTTGAGGCGGTTAACAGCTTGGGTATGGAGAAGGGTATTAAAGACAGCATAGCGCCCTTTTCCGGCGGTTTTTGCCTGGTACATGGCTAAGTCCGCATCTCTGAGAATGTCCCCCGGTTGGTCATATCCAATCGTGCTTAAGGTAATACCGATGCTGGTATTGGCAAAGACTTGATTGCCATTAAGGTTGAAGGGATGGGAGAGTTTTTGCAAAACTCTTTGGGCGACTTTGGTCGCATCTTGGAGATTGTGAATATTATCTAAAAAGATGGTAAATTCATCCCCTCCGAGTCGGGCGAGCAGATCGCTCGGACGTAGGCAGTTTTCGAGACGACGGGCGATCGCCACTAACAATAGGTCTCCCACCAAGTGACCCAGACTATCATTGATGTTTTTGAAGCCGTCTAAATCGAGAAATAAGACCGCAAACCGATAATTGGGGTCTTTCTGGGTTTGCTCAATAGCTTGTTCTAGGTATTCGATGAATCGGGCCCGGTTGGCCAAATTAGTGAGATGATCGTAAAAGGCGTTATGTTCGAGTTGGTCTTCTGCTTGCTTGCGATCGCTAATATCGGTCTGAATACCGATAAAGTGGGTTAGATGACCCTGGGGATTAAATACCGGCGAAATATGCAGTTCATTCCAAAAGGGTTGACCATCTTTACGCACATTTTGCAGCACCACATGGCATTCTCTAGCTTGTTCAATCGCTTCACGGATTTCACCCAGAGCCAGTTGGTCTTGGTAGTTCCCTTGCAGAAAACGGCAATTCCGACCGAGTACCTCCTCCATAGAATAGCCGGTAATTTTTTCAAAGGCCGGATTGATATAAACCACCGGATTATCCGGTTGAGTCGCATCCGTAATAATCATGCCATTGTCGCTAGAGGCGATCGCCCTCTCCATCAAATTTAACTGCTCTTGAGCTTGCAGGCGAGTCATCACGCTGGTGAGGACATTGGCGATTGTTTGTAAAAATGATACATCTTCTGGAGTAAACTGGCGAGACTCTTTCGCGTACACACTTAAGACCCCAAAGGGCCCCTCAGAACCCGGAATCCCTGAAATCACCGTACTAACCCCGGAAACCACGCGATGATTATGCAACAAGGGAGAACCACTAAAGCGAGTTTCTACTCGTAAATCTTCGACAACAACCGATTGTTCTTGAAATAAAGTATACCCTGCATGACAATTGCTCCGGGCGCTCAACGTCGCTTGACCCACCAATTCAGCTTGCCAACCCACCCCTGCTCTGAGGAACAGAGTCTGCTGATTGGGCAACAGTTCCAAAATCGCACTATAATCTACCGATAGAGTTTTACGGACTAACTCCACCGCCGTTTTCATCAGAGCATCTAGATTGCGATCCGTTAAAGCCTTCTGACTCAGCTCTGAAACCGCCGCTTGTTGCTGTAAACGTGAATGTAATTCAGCCTCCACCTGCTTATGGTGGGTCATATCTTGACCCACAGCATAAATTAATTCCTCATCTGGATAAGGAACCACAGTCCAAGCAATCCATCGATAGGAACCATCTGGAGCGCAACATCGATTTTCCACATAAAGACTCGGTGTCCCTGAAATCAATTGCTTCAACCCGAAACGAGTGCGTTGTTGGTCTTCGGGATGAATAAAGTCCAGGAACTTCCGGTCAGATAGCTCTTCTGGGCTATATCCTAATATCGTCTTCCAGGCAGGATTAAGGCTTTTGAGAACTCCCTGAAAGTCAATCGTACACAGGAGTTCTAGAGATAGGTCAAAAAACCGTTCCCCATGATTGACTTCACCGGTAATAGAACTCTCTTGCCAATGAAAGGAGCGAGTTTGTAGGGTGGGCTTCTGAATTTGCTGAAGATGTTGCTGCACTGCGACAATCCCTATGGAGCTTTTGAATCAATCGTCAAATACGGCCAACTCTGTGGGAGTGAACCGCGTTCAGGAGAATATCTAAGGTATTCATTTTATTCTCTTGTTCTTTCTAATTATATCAAATGATACATAAATTACAAATTTTTCTGGTAGACTTTAATTTAGCCCTAGATTAATCGAATTATTATAATAGAAAAAAATCTATTATAATGAGTTATAGATAGAGTCTCACAGATCGAAGGAGCGATCGCCAGGGATCAATAGAATTAGAGTCTAAATTTCAATTTTTATTGCCTATCTCAGGGTGTTTTTTGAGAATTAATTAAATCATTAACAGCAATTAAAGTGATTTATTTGAATTGATAATCAGAGAAAAAAGACAAAAAAAACGTTTTTTGTGGTCGATCTCTCCAAAAAAATCCATAACAATATGCTGGGTTAGATAGGATTCTCAATGGAGATTAAAGGATTATAAATTATTGTTAAAATAATCATTTGTTAATGTTTATTTTACCTAATCTTAACCAAAAAATTACCATAAAAGGTTAATCTGCAATCAACATCTTCTCGTAAACTGAAGATTGGCCTAATCTAAACCTTGTATCTCCATATGTTTTCTCTATCTAACTGCAAGCGTAACAGTCTTTCTTTAGCGATCGCCGCCCTGAGTGCTTTAACCCTAGCCTCCTGTGCTGGCGAAAACACCACCCAAGTGGGCAGCACCACAGGTGAAGCGGCTCCTAAATCTACCAGTAAATTAGCCCTAGCCAGCAACACCAGTTTAACGGGAGCTGGAGCATCTTTTCCCGCCCCCATTTACCAACGCTGGTTCCTTGACTTTAGTAACGCCACCGATAACCTACAAGTAGACTATCAATCCGTCGGTAGTGGCGCTGGGGTGGAACGATTTATGCAAAACTTGGTTAACTTCGGAGCCAGTGACGTGGCCATGAAAGACGAAGAAATCGCCGAAGTTGACCGGGGTGTTTTAATGCTCCCCATGACTGCCGGAAGTGTGGTAATGGCCTACAATCTTCCCGGTGTGGATGAACTCAACCTAACCCAAGAGGCGTTAATTGATATCCTCCTAGGGAACATCACCACCTGGAATGACCCCCAAATTGCCGCAGCCAACCCCGACGCTAACCTTCCCGATACCAACATCACCGTTGTATATCGCTCAGACGGTAGCGGAACCACCGGTGTATTCACCAAAAATCTGAGCGCCATGAGCGAAGAGTGGAAAAACCAAGTCGGTGAAGGCAAAACCGTAGAATGGCCCGTAGGCATTGGCGGAGCCAAAAATGATGGGGTCGCCGCCCAAATCCGGCAAACCGAAGGAGCCATCGGTTATCTAGAGCAAGGGTTTGCCAAAAGCGCCGGCTTGAATATGGCAGCCCTAGAAAACAAATCGGGTAACTTTATCTATCCCTCAGATGAAGCCGCATCTATCGCTTTAGGAGCAGTAGAATTACCAGAAAACTTGCGTGCGTTCGTCACCAACCCAGAAGGAGCAGATTCCTATCCCATTGTCACCTATACTTGGTTGCTGGCCTATAAGCAATACGACGATCCAGAAATCGCCAAGTCCCTAGAAGCCGTGATTGAGTATGGTCTGAATGAGGGACAAGCCATTAGTTCTGATTTGGGCTATATCCCCTTACCAGATAACGTGCGCCAAAAAGTGGCTGAGGTGGCTGATACGATTAGCCCAGAATACACCATCGAATTGAAATAGATGGTTTAGTTCCTTGTGCTGCTGGGAGTAAGGGGCCTCCCTTACTCCTCATCTGTACACTCGACCCTAATTATTGATAGTCTTCATATGGTATCTGTAGCAAAACCTGAATCCGGGCGATCGCGCTCGAATATGGAAAAAACACTAGATCGAGGTTTCATTGGCCTGACCTTTGCTTTTGCCCTCTCCATCGCCGCCATCCTCATTATTATTATCTTTACCGTCGGTCAGGGGGCTATCTCGGCTTTGCAAGAATTCGGCCCAAGCTTCCTCTTTCAGAGTGCCTGGAACCCAGTCGAAGATAAATATGGCATTTGGCCGATGATTTACGGAACCATGATGAGTTCCGCCATTGCCCTCTCCATTGCCGTACCCCTCGGTCTAGGAACCGCCATTTTCCTCAGTGAAGACTTTATTCCGGTTAAGATCCGTACCGTGCTAGTCTTTCTCGTCGAACTGCTGGCCGCCATTCCCAGTGTAGTTTATGGCTTGTGGGGAATTTTCGTCCTCATTCCCATCCTTAAACCCATTGGTGACTTTTTGCACGACAACTTTGGCTGGTTTCCCCTCTTCAGCACCCCTCTAGCTGGCCCAGGCATGTTACCGGCGGGTTTAGTCCTATCGATCATGATTTTACCCATTATTACGGCGATCGCCCGCGACTCCCTCGCCAGCCTACCCCCAGACCTACGACAAGCCTCCCTCGGCCTCGGAGCCAGCCGATGGGTAACCATTTTTCGCGTTCTCCTACCAGCCGCCTTTTCCGGCATCGTCGGTGGCATCATGTTAGCCCTTGGTCGCGCCATGGGAGAAACCATGGCCGCCACCATGCTCATTGGTAACTCCAACCAAATGAAGCTCTCCATCTTAGCCCCCGGCAATACCATCGCCTCCCTAATGGCCAACCAATTCCCCGAAGCCTCCGGACTCCAAGTTTCTGCCCTCATGTACGCCGGCTTAATTCTCATGATTCTCACCCTAGTCGTCAATGTACTAGCTGAATGGATTGTCAACCAAGTCAAAGCCAAATATGAGTAATTAGTAATTCCCCCATTCCCCATTCCCCATCCCCCATTCCCCAATCCCCTTGCATTATGAGCCTTTCTACAGAATCCCAGTCCCTTGCCAAGACTCTGATCCGAGATAATCGCCGTCCCAGAGCCATATTTGACATCGCAATGACTGCTATTTCTGGGATTTGCATTGGACTCACCGTCCTACCCCTGTTTGCAGTCTTAACTTACGTGATGATTAAAGGCGGCTCGCGGCTGAGTCTAGACCTGTTTACTAAACTGCCCCCAGCCGCCGGCCAGACGGGAGGAGGAATTGCCAACGCTATTCTAGGAACCTTTATCACCGTCGGCATTGCCAGCGTTATAGCCGTTCCCATTGGCGTATTAGCGGCTGTATATCTCTCGGAATTTAGCTCTAGTAGCCAAAAGGCTCGCCAAGTGGCTCGCTGGATTCGCTTTGCCACTAATGTTCTCAGTGGTGTCCCCTCCATTATTGCCGGGGTCTTCGCCTATAGCCTAGTCGTTTTAACCACAGGAACCTTTTCCGCCTTTGCTGGAGGTGTAGCTCTCTCGGTACTCATGTTGCCCACCATCATTCGCACCACCGATGAAGCCCTGCAAATTGTGCCCCAGGATATTCGCTGGGCATCCGTTGGGGTGGGTGCATCCAATTATCAAACCGTCCTCAAAATCGTCTTACCTGCTGCTCTCCCTGCCATTTTGACTGGAGTGACTCTAGCGGTTGCCCGCGCTTCTGGAGAAACCGCACCTCTGCTCTTTACAGCCCTCAGTTCCAATTTTTGGCCCAGAGGCTTAATGTCGCCGACTCCCTCCTTAGCGGTGTTGGTTTACAACTTTTCCACCAGTTTCGATCTCAAGCTTCAAGAATTAGCTTGGGCAGCCTCTTTAGTGTTAGTCTTTTTAGTTCTAATCAGTAGTATTATTGCGCGGTTAGCCACCCGTCAAAGTCAATTTTAAGAGATTTTAAGTTAATCTAGAAAATGAGGAAATCTAATGACAAATCCAGACTCAACTGTTCTTAATGAAACAGAAACCGTTCTCAAAACTGAGAATGTTAGTATCTTTTACGGTGATTTTAAGGCCGTTCGGGATGTGTCGCTGGACATTCCCAAAAACCGTGTCACCGCCTTTATTGGCCCATCAGGATGTGGGAAAAGTACGATTTTACGATGCTTTAATCGTCTGAATGATTTGATTCCCATATTTGATATAGAAGGTCGTATTTTTTACCATGGTCAGAATTTATATGAAAGCAATATTGACGCAGTAGAAGTGCGGCGACGGATCGGCATGGTGTTTCAAAAGCCCAATCCTTTCCCCAAATCCATTTATGACAATATTGCCTATGGGGTGCGGATTAATGGGTTAGGTAAATCTAAGCAAGAGATTGACGAAATTGTAGAGCGATCGCTCCGTCAAGCGGCTCTGTGGGACGAAGTGAAAGATAAAATGCATCAGAGTGGGTTTGCTCTCTCTGGAGGACAACAGCAGCGCTTGTGTATTGCTCGCACCGTTGCCATTAACCCGGATGTGGTGTTGATGGATGAACCCTGTGCTTCTCTCGATCCCATTTCTACCCTGAAAGTAGAAGAACTGATCCATGAGCTGAAAGAAAATTACACCATTGTGATTGTCACGCACAATATGCAACAGGCTTCGCGGGTATCCGATATGACCGCCTTTTTTAATGCGAAGGCGATCGAAGGGGGCAAACGGTTTGGGTATTTAGTCGAATATGACAATACAGAAGATATTTTCCAAAACCCCCAAGAAGAAGCCACTCAACAGTATGTCAGTGGACGGTTTGGCTAAAATTAATATCGCCAATGTCCCCATTCACGATAGGATCATCCTAATTTGAATCTCAATCATGCAGTTTTTGTTGATCCTTATGAAGCGATTTTTGGCACGATTGCTACCCGTGATTTTGGTAGCCATCATTGGTTTAGTAGGCTGTTCCAATACCCCTTCCCTGATTACGGGAAATTATTCTCAAGATACCTTGAATATGGTCGATAGCCTACGCACAGCCATTGAACTCCCTGAAGATGCTCCCAATAAGGCTGAAGCTCAAGCTCAAGCCAGGGAGCTGATTAATCAATATGCGTCTCAGTATCGTCGGGACAAGTCAGTATCGACTTTAACTTCTTTTACTACCATCCGCACTGCCCTCAATAGTTTGGCAGGACATTATAGTTCCTATCCCAATCGTCCAGTTCCAGAGAAACTGAAAAAACGGATTAATCAAGAGTTGCGCCAGGTGGAAGCAGCCCTTAAGCGCGGAACATAATGACGGGTAATAGGTAATGGGTAATAGGTAATGGGTAATAGGGAATAGGTAATGGGTAAACCGTTTTTCCCTAGAGAATACCTTCGCCATTTTCCCGTAGGTTGGGTTGAACGAAGTGAAACCCAACGTATTTGTTGGGTTTTCGGCTGTCGCCGACATGCACGTTCCTCAACCCAACCTACGAATCAAGGCATTTTTGGTTTTGGCGAAGGTATTGCCTAGAGAAACCCAGTTTTACTTATTATAGTCAATTCAAATAACAGTGAGACATTTTTGTAGGGGCGAGCGGCCGCTC
>NZ_JAQOSO010000093.1 GCF_030068505.1 Roseofilum capinflatum BLCC-M114 | reverse complement strand
AAGTCTGCAACGCCAGGGCAACAGCTTTAGCGAAATAAGTCAAAATCAGATCAGCGAATCACATCCAGATAGGCCAAAGCGGGTTTCACCATTACTATGTCTGCCCCTTCTGCAATGTCTAGCTCCACTTCCTTCAGGGCTTCTCTGGCATTTGCTGCATCCATTTGATACCCCTCTTCTTTCACTCTGGGAAGAGTATAATAAAGAAAAAAGGCTGAAAGCCTGATCAGAACTAGGATTGCACCAAGAGCGGTTCAACCGACCCTCTCTATGATTGATAAATATTGCGATTTCTATAGAAATCTATTTTCAGATGTTAGAAGTTATGAGGCATTCAAGGAACTTCATGTAGGGATATTATCGGATATAAAACGAAAAACCTTACCAGGGATAGCTCAAATCAATGGATTAAAAAATGCTCAAGGATTGTATCGTTTTTTGACTCAATCACCTTGGAAAGTGTCAGAATTAAGAGAAAGAAGAATAGAGCGGTTAATTAAAGCATTGAAAGGGAGTGAGTATATGGTAGCTATACGAAGTAATCATGGGGTCTGGCTTCCTCCTGGAGCAAGGGTAAGAGCGAATCGATGGAGAAAATTCGAGCGCATTATGAGCGATGAAAAAAAAGAAATTCGCTACGTGCGAGAAATTATTTTTGGGCAACGAGGTAAGCCTACTTATTGGGAAGTGACAACAGATCCTCAGACCTTACCCGACAATTCTACCAGCTTTGTCATGAGTAATATTCCCCACTTGAAATACTCAAACGTGGGAAATATTTATGGAGAAAGAACTTGGGTTGAATATGGCTTTCGACAGTGTAAACATGAATTAGGGTGGGCCGATTTTCGCTTGACTCATTATCCTCACATTGAACGATGGTGGGAAATGATTTGTACGGCCTACTTGTTGGTTACATTGATGGCTCCTCCTTTCATTTCTTCTGCTTCACAACCACCAACTCCTTCCGAAGAAATTTTGATTGAAGCGAGTCATCAACATCCCCATTGGGACTCGAATAAAAACTGGAAGAGTGGCTTAAACAATCTCCGTCTACTTCTTCTTCCTTTGATGTGCTTTAACTTAATTCTCTCTTGGTTAGAGGTCTTTCCTATTGGTCACTTATCTTTGGGATTCCCACGATTAATTTCCTTGATTAATCTTGCTGGTCTTGCCCTCTTTCCTCTCTCCCTTGAGCCTGATTTCTTATTTTTCTCTGCCTAGAGTGATAGAAGAGGGATAACTTTTTCTTTTTTCTTTGTTTAGGGTTCATCGTCTTGAGCGCCTGGATTGAAGTTGATCTTGATCCGAGAAATATCAAGAGTCTCAACTCAATTCTACTCGCTCTAGCTTTAGAAAATCCAAAATATCATACAGCGTAATTCGGCTGCCTTTAAGGGTTAATCCACGCTCTGTGCGAATAATCATCTCTTGTGTTTCTGAAGTCTGAGTAATCATGAGCCTTAAAACAGATGGTATCTAAAATTATAGCCTAAAATGAAAGATGAATTAGATAATTCCCTTTTCCTTCAACTTTTTTAGGGCATAAGTCGCCGCTTCCTTTTCTGCATCTTTTTTACTGCGTCCTTTGCCTCTACCCCAGGCTTTATCACTAATAAAAACTGTAGACATAAATTCTGGAGCATGATCCATACCGCCGATTTTTTCAGTCACATATTTGGGAGGAGTTTTGGCTCCCTTCGCTTGGACTAATTCCTGCAATCGATTTTTTGAGTCGATGTTGGAACGAGCAATCATTTCCTCTTGAGGCACAGAATCGAATAGTTCTTCTATTACAGGACGGACTTTTTCCATATTTTGATCGCAATCTAAATAGTAAGCCCCAACAATAGCTTCAAAGGTACTACTGAGTAAATTTGGATTTTGATACCCACCTTCTTTGATTAACCCTTGACTTAGACGCATTCTCAAATCTATACCCACTTCAACCGCAAATCTAGCCAATTGTTTTTGATCGACTAAAGCAGAGCGCCGTCTGGTCATTTCATCTTCTCCCATTTCCGGATAGCGCTGATAGAGATATTGACCACTGATAAAGGTCAAAATAGCATCACCAAGAAATTCTAAGCGTTCATTGTGTCCTATGGCTCCAGGATTTTCATTCACATAAGAACGATGGGTTAAGGCACGATGGAGAAGTTTTTCATCCTTAAACATCAACAGTTTGTGAAAGTGGCTATCATATTCTTCCAGTGATTTTTGCTTTTTCCTTTGTTTTGAACTCATCTCTTGATGGTCTATATCCAAGGTCATAGATATGGTCTTTTTGATAATTTATTGCCATCCTCTATTATACTGTATATTCAATTCAAGTAGAGGACAGGTTTGAAACCTGCCCCTACGACAACAGTAGATTACCTCACTTTCTTCCTAAAAGATTGGGGAGGAAAAAGGCTATGTCCGCGTTGATTATTGCAGGAAAAACAGGAAATACGCAGATTTTCTAAAGAGTTAGAACCTCCATGTTTTTTGGGAATTAGGTGATCGAGGGTGATTTGTTCGCGGGATAAAATGCATCCACACCAATAACACCGGGTTGGAGAGCCAAACTGTTCAATGAGTTTGGCTCTTTTATTATGTTTTTGTTTGGAATTCATAGTTGATTATTCCAATGTATAGTGAATTGGAATATCGCGTGCAAGAGCAAGTGACGCTTAAGTAAATAAGCGACAGTTTTTCTATGACACCTTAGTAAACGTCTCAAACTTACTACCTTCAACCCTCAAACCAGTGCAGATCCAGTCTGCTGAACTACCAGTTATCTGAAGGACTCATTCCTTATTCAGATCCATGCTAGGCCAGAATACTGGACTTGCACTAACCTGAGAATCGGAGGTAGTATCCATGAGACGAACACTTATGGATATTCTTGCCTTCGATTATGACACAAAATAATCTTTAATGTCAAGATTCTCAGGTATACATTGATAAAATAACAGAGTTTAGACTATGGGAGATGCCAGAGGAATGCTTAAAGATAGCTCACTGATTACTATATCCCCTGATATCATGAGTGGAACGCCAGTGTTTGCAGGCACTAGGGTTCCGGTGCAAACGCTTTGGGATTATCTCAAAGCAGGTGAATCCATTAATGACTTTTTAGATGGATTTCCCACAGTGACTAAAGAGCAAGTGATTCAGGTTCTTGAAGAAGCGGGAAAACACATTTTTGGTCAGGTTGCCTAAGATGAGAATTCTGTTAGACGAATGTATCGATCGTAAACTGGCACGAGAGTTCGTTAATCACGAGATCATCACTGTCCCTCAGATGGGATGGTCTGGAATAAAAAATGGTCAGCTCCTTTCCCTTGCGGAAATAGAGTTTGATGTTTTTCTTACAGTGGATCGCAATTTGCCATTTCAGCAGAATTTACCACAGTTTGACATTGCAGTAATTGTGTTGCAAGCAACATCTAATCGTTTAGTAGATCTCCAGCCTTTAGTACCCTCAGTTTTAGCTGTTTTAGAGCAGGCAACAAAAGGGCAAGCAACAATAGTGAGCGCTTAACCAATTAACAGAATTTTTTACTAAAGCATATTCTACTCACGGGTAGAATATGCTGCCAAAGCCGATCGCAGATTTCCGTGGTTTTGATCCAAATACTCTTGAGCCATTGGAGCCTCGCATCCTGTCCAAGCCATCAGTAAAGCTACCTTAACCCGTTGTCCGCTCTGATCTAAAAGTTGCTCACATTGCGATCGCCCCAAATCTGTTAAATCCTCTAAAATGCGTAAAGCGCGATCGCGTAACTTCGTATTCGTCACCGCCACATCCACCATCCGGTTCCCATACACCTTACCCAACCTCACCATCACCCCAGTAGACAAAATATTCAGCGCCATTTTCGTCGCCGTTCCCGCCTTCAGGCGCGTCGAACCCGCCAAAACTTCCGGCCCCACTAACAAGCGAATGTCCACATCCACCGCCACCGAAACCTGCTCCACCGGCACGCAAGCCATAAAAATCGTCGTTGCCCCCTGCGCTTTCGCCCCCTGTAACGCACCCTGAACATAGGGCGTTGTGCCGCCAGCCGTAATGCCCACCACCACATCCTTTGAGCCGATCTGGTACTGCTCAACCACCTGCACCCCATCCTCAAACCTGTCCTCTAAGCCCTCAGAACTGCGGACTAAAGCCGCTTCACCCCCCGCCAAAATCCCCTGTACCATCTGGGGGTCAGAACAGAACGTGGGCGGACATTCAGCCGCATCCAGCACCCCCAAGCGGCCGCTCGTTCCCGCCCCCACATAAAACAACCGTCCCCCATTTTGAAGGGCGATCGCCGTTCGGTCAATCGCTTCAGCTAACTGTTCCTTCGCTTGGGAACAAGCCGCCACCGTTTGGGCATCCTCCCGGTTAAACAGCTCCACCAACTCCACCGTCCCCAGTTCATCCAGCGTCAAACTTTGAGGATTAATTTGTTCCGTTAACAGATGACCCCGATTTTCCATAGTCTTATAACAATCCTTCCAAATTCTTGCGAATGCGATCGAGTTCCTCCGAACTCATATCCGACTCAGACTCCTCAGCACTCGGTACATCCGACTCTTCCTCACTCCAGTCCAAAGAATCCACATTACTATCTGGAGGAATCACCAGTTTACCCTCACCGATCCACTCAAAATCTAGATCCGCCTCTACACAAAACTGCTTAATCTCCTCTTCATCGATCGCCTCTACACTAGGAGAAGGAAAATCCTGAGCCTCTAACTGCAAAGCAAATCGAGTAGCATCATCTTCCATCTCAAAGATTAAAACCTTATTTCGCACTTGCCTAGGATCGGGGTGGGGAACCTTAATTGTATGAATCCCCTCATTTTCCGTGCCGACATTAAACAACAGGACATAAACTCGCATAAGCTACTAGAAGTTAACGCTCCCAAATTTAACATTTTCCCTTATCTTATAGCAGTTAGGGGATAGGGGGATAGAGGAATGGGGAGATGGGGAGATGGGAAAATCGCCTATTGCCTATTGCCTATTGCCTATTGCCTATTCCCTATTCCCCATTCCCTATTCCCTATTCCCTGGGCAACTATGGCATGATCGAGACAGGTGTGAGTATTCAGAACGGTGTGAGGACATGACGAGTAATAATGATTCCAATCAACTGCCAGAATCCGATCTTGAAGCAATCGATGCTGAAGACGAGCAATGGGAAGAGGAGGACGAGCCAAGACAATGGCGACGTTGGGCTGGCTTCGGTTTAGGAGGGGTGGCGCTCTTGCTCGTGGCGGGAGGAGGCTATGGTTGGTATTGGGTGCATAATGGACTGGGCCCCATGGTAGCGGAAGCGTTGAGCAAAACCGTCAATCGTCCCCTAGAAATTGGCCCGGTAGAGAGGGTGTCATTGAATAGTATCCGCTTTGGCCGTTCTGGACTGCCCGCAACTTCGACAGATCCGGACAATGCTACGGTAGAAGCGGTAGAAGTGAAGTTTAATCCCATTGATGTGATTGACAATGAGATTAATCTGGATCTGACTTTAATTAATGCCCAAGTTTATTTAGAAGAGGATGCAGAGCGTCAATGGCTGAATCTGGACATTACCCAGGAAGAGCCGAAAGAAGGGCAATTTAAGATTAATGTGATTAAGGCTGGGGTGCAAAATGCCACTGTGGAGTTGGTTCCCTGGAAAGGAGAAGGGGCGAGTCTTGAACATAGCGTGACGTTTAAGCCGATTCGCGCCACTGCTGACTTTTTCGATGAGTATAATCGAATTCGCTTTGATGCAACTGTGGCTCAGGATAGCAGTCCGGGAGAGGTGCAAGCCAAGGGAGAATTTTTGCAGCAGGAGCAACGGGTAAGGGTGCAGGTGCGATCGCAAGATCTAGACCTGATTCCCCTGACTAACTTAGTTCCCAATTTACCGCCAGAAGTAGCATTAACGGGCGGTACAGTGAATGGAAATCTCAATGGACAGATTAATTTACAAGATATTCAAGGCTCTTTGATTAATGGGACGCTCTTCGTCAGTGAAGTGGCGGGACAGTATACTTTACCAGAGCCTACCCCAGAAGAGAATCAGCAGGAGGAGCAACCAGAAGAGAGCGAAGAAACCCCTCAATTTGATATCACCCAAGTTCCCTTGTATCTCTCCCAAGGGGCATTTACTCTACAATTCCAGGATCAGTTGGTGGTGGTGGAAGAAGGATCGATTCTCTATGCAGATGCCATTCCCCTCACCCTAGAAGGGGGGATTCATCTGCAACAGGGAATTCAAGTGGTGGCTTCTTTGCCTCCGGTGACGTTTGAAACCCTAGAGGAAACGATAAAGACCGAATTGCCCGTAAAGGCAACGGGAGAATTCCAAGTGAAGGCTAAGTTAGAAGGGCCGTTTGAGCAACCGTTGCTGGTGGGATTGTTGGAAACGACGCAACCGACGCAAATCGATCGCCTGGAATTTACAGAAATTAGCACCCAATTTGCCTATGCTAATTCTACGATCGCCGTTCAAGACCTGAAATTGGTTCCTACCCTGGGCGGCGAAATCCTGGGCCGGGGAGAGTTGCAACTCCCGGTTAGTGAACCCGCAGAAGAGTCGGAGACACCTGAAAGTAATGTAGAGGCTGGTTCACCCAGTTCTGAGTTGGAAGAGGAAAATTTGGCTGAAAGTGCCCCGAATTCTACGCCCGCAGAAAACACGAATCCTAACGTGCAACAACCCTTTCTCGTGTTTGAGGCACAAGGGCAAAATGTGCCTGTAGATGCGATCGCCCAACTCTACCAAGCACCTACCGAGATTACCCTGGGAACCATTTCGCCGCAACTGCGGGTGATGGGGCCTCTGAATGATGTACAGGCGATCGCCCAAACCGATCTCGCTGGGGGACAAGTGCAAGCTGTTTCCCGTCTGATTGGTTTAGATATCGGAACCGATCCCGTAGAAACGGACACCGTAGGGGCGGGTGTAAGGGCGGGTTCTGCACCATCTGGGTTGGAAGACGAAACGACAGGTGAACCCGCCCCTACGGGTGAATCTGCAACACCATCAACACCCAAAATTCCCTTACAACTGCAAACCGAAATTAGGGCGGAAAATGTGCAAGTGGCCAGCCTTTCTCCCCTGGTTCCCCCGCAACTCGCAGTTCCCTTTACTGGGGGGGCGCGGATGATTGTCCCCTTAGAAAACTTCAGTCCTGAACGGGTAGAGGCGATCGCCGAAGGTCAGTTAAATATAGCCGGAGGACTGGTGAATGTATCTGGGCGTTTGCAGAATAACCAAATTGCCAGTTTAGTGCAAGCTAATAATGTGCAATTGGGGCAATTTCGCAGCGAACTGGAGCAATTTGTGCCCCCAGAACAATTTCAACTCCCCTTTGCAGAAGCTGCACCCTTTACCGGAGTGGTGGAAATTGTCGGCCCCGCCGATAACCCCAATCTGGCAGCGTTTCAAGCACAATTGCAAGGTACGCTGGATTTAGCCGGAGGTACAATTAGAAGCCGTGGCTCCTTAGAGGGTGGACAATGGGAAGCTGCCCTAGATATTAACCAAGTGCAAGCCACGCGCTTGTCTCCTCAGTTACAGTTAGCGGCGAGGGAACAGGCCTTTCTGCAAACTCCTCTGAGCGCAACCGTGAATCTCAGAGGGCCGGCGAATAATTTTTCACCGGCGGCGATTGTGGCGGAAGCGAGAGCCGATTTAGATATTGCAGGAGGTCGGGTGAATGCGATCGCCCAAGCGCTTAATGGAGAGTGGCGAGCCTCTGTGCGAGCCGATGGGGTGAATGTTGACCAACTCTCGCCCCAAGTGCCGGCCGATGTGCCCCGTTTATCCTTTAGTGGGGTTGCCAATGCCCAGGGGCGCTTAGATGAGGTTTCGCCCGATAGTATTCTGAATAGTGTGTTTGCCCAGAGCCAAGGATTTGTAAATGTGGGTAATAGTGTGGTTAATGTGGAGGCGATCGCCCAGCAAGGCCAATGGCAAGCGCAAATGAATGCCGAACAGGTGGAATTAGATCAGTTGGGTTTAGCCTTACCTGCTGAGTTCCAACGGCTGACGGGTGCAGGGCAAATGGTCGCGGGGGGACGGTTGGATAATTTCGATCCCACCGCCATACAAGCTCAAGCAGAAGTTTTACTCTCCAAGTTACCGATTTTAGAACAAGGGCCGTTTCTCTCTCGAATGGTCTGGAATGGTCGCTCTTTGGATATCATCGCCGGGGCAGGTTCGGTGGTTGTACCGTCCTCTTCTTCCCAGTCCCCCGTAGGGGCGGGTTCATCAAGATCTCCATGGGGAGACCCCAATATCAGTGAACCCGCCCCTACAACAACCGCCGCCACACAACCCCGTTCTGGTCTACAAGTTGCTGGTCAAATTGTGCCCAATTTCCAGGATTTAATGGCTTCTCGGTATAATTTTAATGCTGAAGTTGCGGATTTTAATTTAGCCGCCCTGCCCTTTACCGTGCCCGATGCTGTAGCCGTGCAAGGTCGGGTGGATTTTGGTGGACGGATTGCCGGAACAGGATTACAGCCCAGTTTAGACGGGCGGATGCGCTTGCGAAATGTGGTCGTGAATCAAATTGCTTTTGATCCGGTGATTGAGGGGCCAATCCAATTTACACCCAGTGAGGGAGCGGCGATCGCCTTAAAAGGAGAATCAGACGAGATTTCCGCAGTCCTTGACCCCACATTTATGCCAGAATCCTTTACGTTTAAGGTTGGGGAGGCGATCGCCACCGGACAACGCACCCCAGCCTCCGAAGGCTCCCCCTTAACCAATTTCCAGGTCGAGATTGCCCAATTTCCCCTAGATTTGGTCAATCTCGTTCCTACAGCTAATCCTCTAGGCCCCGTTTCCGGTCAAGTTTCCGGTAATTTTAACCTCAGTTTCCCCCCAACCTTCGATCCCATGGCAGTCATTGCCCAAGGAGAACTGACCGTGGATCAACCCTCTATTGGTACAGTCGAGGGCGAGTTACTGACGGCTAAATTAAACTATGCTGGAGGTCAAGGACAATTAACCGAGACTCAGTTAAAGATTGGTGAGAGTGAATATAATCTGCAAGGAGCAGTGAATCTGAACGATCTGAGCGATCCCCAATTTGAAGCCGAAGTCAAAATTGCCCAAGGGAGCGTGCAAGATGTGCTGCAAGTCTTACAGATTTTTGACCTAGAAGACATTGCCCAAGGCTTTGCCCCTCCCACCGGAAGAGCCGCCGATCTAGGCGTTTTGACCTTCGATCAAGGTGAAGAGAGAAGCCTAGAAAATCAGTTGCGTCGCTTCTCCGAAATTCTCAGATTACAGGATCTACGACAACAAGAGCGCGATCGCCTCCCCATTCCTGCCCTAGCCCAACTTCAGGGAGCATTTGATGGCGATATTAAACTTTCCGGTTCCCTCAAACAAGGACTCTCAGCCAACATCGATTTATTGGGTGAAAACTGGGTCTGGGATGAATATAGTTTTAACCCCATTATTGTCAAAGGCACATTAAAAAATAATGTCCTCACCTTACTCCCCGTTCGCATTGAATCCAATGAAGGATTAATCACCTTTTCCGGCCAAGTCGGTGGCGAACAACAATCCGGTCAGCTCAAAGTTGAAGACGTTCCCGTAGACTTAATTCAGAAATTTATTCCCGATTTACCTGTAGATTTAACCGGAAAAATAAATACCACTGCCACGATCTTAGGCGGAAGCATCCAAAATCCCCAAGTCATTGGTAAATTAGATTTGTCTGATGGCACATTAAATGAAGAGCCAATTCAAGAAGCAACTGGTAATTTTTCCCTCACCGATGGACGCTTACGGTTTGGCGGTAAACTCTTAGTTACCGGAGATTCTCCAGTTACCTTAACGGGCAGTATTCCCAGCCCCCTCCCCTTTGGTTCTGTCTCTCCCATTTCCCAAGAAATCCAGTTAGACTTGAACCTCGAAAATGAAGGGTTGAGTATCTTAAATGTTCTCACTCGTCAACAAGTGAATTGGGTGGCAGGCACAGGAAATGTCAATATCAAAGTTTCCGGAACCGTCGATAATCCGAACGCAGTGGGAGAAGCTACCATTGCTGATGCCACCCTACAATCTCAAATCCTTGCAGAACCCTTGAATAATGTCACAGGAAAGGTTCAGTTTAACGGTGAAAAGGTCTATATCGAGAGTCTGACCGGAGATTTTAGCAAAGGAAAAGTGCAAGTTTCTGGTTTAATTCCCCTAGCCGATCCAGATTTACAGTTATCAGAACAAGAAGCCAATCTCCCCCTGAAAATTCAGTTAGAAGAGATCGATCTAAACTTCCAAGATATCTACAATGGGGGCGTAAATGGCAATATTGAAATTGCGGGAGCTGCCTTAGAGCCGGTACTGAAAGGCAATATTCTCCTCACTGAAGGTAAGATCTTTCCGGCAGAAGCCACGAAACTCCAAAAAACCGATCAACCCGATGCTGCTCCTTCTTCTAATCCATTAATTCCGATCTTTAATGGCTTTAATATTGATTTAACTGATGGAATTGCGATTTTACAACCGGGTTTTGTCGATATTCGGGGAGAAGGAACCCTCACTATTAATGGCCCACTTGATGATATCCGTGCCGATGGTGAAATTGATATTAACCGGGGATTTATCAATATTATTGCTACCCAGTTTCGTATCGATCGCGAACATGAGAATAAAGCTCGGTTTATCCCCAGTCAAGGTTTAGATCCTGATCTAAACTTGCGCCTAGAAGCCTCAATTTCTGAGGTCAAAGGCAGTCGGCAACCAGAAGTTGTATTCTGGGGACAAAATGAAATTGATGATACCCCACCCATAGATAACAATGAGACGGAAACAGTACGCATTCAAGCCGCAGTGACTGGGCCAGCTTCTCGGTTAGAGAGTAACCTGGAATTAACCAGTTCTCCAGTACGCAGTCGTTCCGAAATTATTGCCCTGATTGGCGGTGGTTTTTTGAATACCATTGGCGGGGGTGGAAATACGACCTTAGCCCTGGTGAATATTGCCGGATCGACCGTGTTATCAAATCTGCAAACGACTCTGGGAGACGCTCTAGGGTTGACGGAGTTACGACTCTATCCGGTAGAAGATCGATCGCACCAAGGGGCGATCGGTTTAGCAGGAGAGGCAACGTTAGATATTACCGATCGGTTTTCTACCTCTTTAGGTAAAACTCTAACCTCTACCGATCCAGTTCGTCTGCGGTTGCGCTATCGCTTGAGTGACAATTTAGTGTTGCGGGCAGCGACTGATTTAGCCGGTGAAGAGTCAGGACAACGCCGGACAGATAGTCGCTTTCAGTTTGAGTTTCGCAAGCAGTTTTAGAGCGCTCCGCCCGGTAATAGGTAATGGGTAATTGGAGGAGTGCGGGCATCTTGCCCGCTTCTCTTTTCCCATTTTCATGTCCGCTTGCGGAAACCGGACTTGGCATTAGTCAAAGTTTACTGACAAAGAAATCAACGGTTTGCTGATTCAACCATCCGTGACGAACGGCAATTTCTCCAAATCTGAGACCCGTTTGGGATTGATAGGTCAGGATAGTTTGAATTTGTTCTTCATCTAAGATGCCTGCACCTTTAAGGGATTGTCCGAGGGGTTGTTGATAACTCTTGAGTTGGTGGAGTCGTTCGGCGAAAAAGTCGGCGGTTTCCGATTTAATCCATCCCCACATGGCGGAGATTTCCCCAAAGCGTAGATCGTGATGCTCTTGTTGGTAGGCTAAGATGGCTTGGACTTGGTTGTGGGTAAGGAGTCCGGCTTCTTCGAGAGCTTGGCCAATAGGTTTTGAGGAAAGGATGGGTTGTTGTTGTTCTATATGAGAAATACTAACGTTTAAGTTGGGAGTTGTGTCAATTTCATGGCTAATCCACAAGGGCCAGAATAGGACAATCCATCCTAAATGTTGAGAGTGGTTTGGGTTTGCAACCTCTCGATCTTTGCGTGCGCTGGTATAGCAGATTGCCCCTGAAAATACATAGGATATCAGAGCATAAGCCATGAGGAATGTACTCATTTTTTTTCCCTTGAAGAAGGTTTAATTCTGATCTTAAGAGCAATCATACCGCAATTTTGCTGAGAGGTTTACAGTAAGTCTACGAGACTTTTTATTAACTTCAAATAAAGTTTGGATAAATTTACTGTTTTTAGGTGGAATTAAGTTTAATAATTATGACTAATTACTGAGTAGGGATCAACAGCCGTTGACCCCTACGATTTCTGGTTAACCTGGACTATCTATGAATACAGCGCTTCGCGCTGTTATGGTGTACAGTCTTAAAGGCTCAAAGCCATGTACTACAACCCGTTACAGTCGAGCAAGAAGTCGCCTTCTTGCCCTCTGCTTCAAAACCGTGCG